>NZ_JBVIPA010000001.1:0-23445 GCF_055578365.1 Streptomyces sp. NPDC033131 | reverse complement strand
GTCGGAGCCAGGCATGCTCGGCGCCGCAGCCGGGGCGTGATGACCGCCCCGGCCGGAGCCACAGTGACCGCCGCAGCGGAGGCACGGTCCGCACCGGGAAGAGGGCACGACGAGGCCACCCCTGGAAGCGCCCTGCGTCCCCGTCAGCCCGCGTTCACCGACTCGAACCGCCACCGATGCACCGGACGGCCGGTCAGGTCACCGCCGGGTTCGGGAAGTTCGGGCAGGTCGGCGTCGTAGGCCGCGTCCCACCACGTGATGACGAGTACCCGGTCCTGCGGGGCCCGGAAGGTCTCCCGGCGCAGCGGCGCCTCGGGCAGCTCCTGCCGCCGCACCCAGGCCAGCAACTCCGCGCCGCGCCCGTCGGCCGCCCGCGCCTCCCACATCAGCGCGACCGTCATGCGTACAGGTTCCCGTTGCTGACCTCGTGGACGTGGTCGTGCCCGGGTACGTGCGGTTCGGTCACGGGCAGGGACGAGTCCGCCGACAGGTCCCAGCTCGACGCCGGCCGGTTCCGCGCCACCATCTCCGCGCCCAGCGCGGCCACCATCGCCCCGTTGTCGGTGCACAGCTTGGGCCGCGGGACGCGCAGCCGGATCCCGGCCGACTCGCAGCGCTCCCGGGCCAGCGCCCGCAACCGGGTGTTGGCGGCCACACCCCCGCCGATCATCAGGTGGTCGACGCCCTCGTCACGGCAGGCCCTGACCGCCTTGCGGGTCAGCACGTCCACGACCGCCTCCTGGAAGGAGGCCGCCACGTCCCGCACCGGCACCTCCTCCCCCGCCGCGCGCTTCGCCTCGATCCAGCGGGCCACGGCCGTCTTCAGCCCGGAGAAGGAGAAGTCGTACGCCGGGTCGCGCGGCCCGGTCAGACCGCGCGGGAACGCGATGGCCGACGGGTCGCCCTCCTTCGCGTACCGGTCGATGACCGGGCCGCCCGGGAAGCCCAGGTTGAGCACGCGCGCGATCTTGTCGAAGGCCTCCCCCGCCGCGTCGTCGATGGTGGCGCCCATCGGCCGTACGTCGGAGGTGATGTCCGAGGAGAGCAGCAGGGACGAGTGGCCGCCGCTCACCAGCAGCGCCATCGTCGGTTCCGGCAGCGCCCCGTGCTCCAGCTGGTCCACGCAGATGTGCGAGGCCAGGTGGTTGACGCCGTACAGCGGCTTGCCGAGCGCGTAGGCATACGCCTTCGCCGCCGAGACGCCGACGAGCAGGGCACCCGCGAGCCCCGGACCGGCCGTCACGGCGATGCCGTCCAGGTCCCTCGCCGAGACCCCCGCTTCCTTCAGCGCGCGGTCGATGGTCGGCACCATCGCCTCCAGGTGCGCCCGGGAGGCGACCTCCGGCACGACCCCGCCGAAACGGGCGTGCTCGTCGACGCTGGAGGCGATGGCGTCGGCCAGCAGGGTGGTGCCCCGGACGATGCCGACGCCGGTCTCGTCACAGGAGGTCTCGATGCCGAGGACGAGCGGTTCGTCAGCCATGGATCTCGGTTCCTTGTACGCCGTTCACGGAGGTGGAGGTGGAGGTGGAGGTGGAGGTGGAGGGGCCGTTCAGTTTCATCACCAGGGCGTCCACGTTGCCCGGCTGGTAGTAGCCGCGCCGGAAACCGATGGGCTCGAAACCGAAGCGCTCGTAGAGCTTCTGGGCGCGGATGTTGTCCACCCGGCACTCCAGCATCACTTCGGCGCACTCGAAGGCGGACGCGGCCCGCAGCAGCTCGGTCAGCAGCCGTCCGCCGAGGCCGGTGCCCTGGTGGTCGCGGGCGACGGCGATGGTCTGTACGTCCGCCAGGTCTCCGGAGGAGGCCAGTCCGGCATAGCCGACCAGGCGCCCCTCGGCGGTCTCGGCGACGACGTACCGCCGGGTCGCCTCGGCGCCCCGGGAGTGGGCCAGCTCGGACCAGAACATGCCCCGGCTCCAGGCGTCCTCGGGGAAGAGGTCCCGCTCCAGTTCGAGCACGGGGTCGATGTCCCACCAGCGCATCTCGCGCAGTCGAGGTGTCACGGTGCGGGTCACTTGGGGGTGACCACCTTGTAGTTCTTGGGGACCTGGGCGTCGGGGCGGCGCAGGTACAGGGGCCGGGGGGCGGGAAGCTCCCGGCCCGCGGCCAGTCTCTCGACGACCAGACGGGCGAGCGCCGCGGCCGACACGTTCTCGGGCTCGTGCGCGACCGGGAAGGTGTCCGGGTAGAGCAGCGCGCCCGCGCCGACGGCCGGCAGTCCGGCCACCTGGCCGGCGATGTCGGCAGGCCGGTCGACGGCGGGGTCGGTGAGGCGGGTGCGGGAGTCGGCGTACTTCGCCCAGTAGACCTCCTTGCGCCGGGCGTCGGTCGCCACGACGAAGGGGCCCTTCTCGATGTCGGCCGCGTACGCGAGGCCGTCGAGGGTGCACACGCCGTGGACGGGGACACCGAGCGCGAGACCGAGGGTGTCCGCGGTCATCAGGCCGACGCGCAGCCCGGTGTAGGGGCCGGGGCCGATGCCGACGACGACACCGGTGACGGCGTCGATGGTGAGGCCGGCCTCGGCGAGGACGCGGTCGACGGCCGGCAGCAGCAGCTCGCCGTGCCGGCGTGCGTCCACCTGACTCGACGAGGCGATGACGTCCGTGCCGTCGTGCAGCGCGACGGTGACGGCGGGGGTGGCGGTATCCAGAGCGAGCAAGAGCACGCAAACAGCCTACGGCTCCCGCGGCGTGGGCACGGCCGTCCGGGAGGGGTGGTCACCTGCTGCTACCGTCACCGCAAAGCGGGACGTACTACACGAGGCATGAGGTGGACGACGGTGGCAAGTGGCAGCTCGGGAATCGTGGCCGGGCTCACCGTGGCGGCCCTGGCGACGGTCGGCTTCCTCGCCTACCAGGCCTCGGCGAACGTCCCGGCCGGCCTCGGCGGACCGGACACCGGCAGCCCGGCCGCGGCAGCCGCTCTGAGGGCGCCCCTCGGCCAGGAGAACCCCACCGCGCTGCCCGCCGACTCCGGTAAGGGTGAACGGGTCGTCTACTCGCTGGACCGCGACCGGGTGTGGCTGGTCGGCCCGGGCAACAAGGTCAGCCGCACCTTCAAGGTCACCCCGGGGACCGTCGCCCCGGCCCCGGGCACGTACACGGTCACGTCCCGCTCGAACAGGATCACCGGCACCGACGGCATCCCCGTCGAGCACGTCGTGCGCTTCACCAGCGTGGACGGCGTGGCCATCGGCTTCAGCGCGGCGGTGGAAAACCGCGCGCCGGTCTCCGGCCGCCCGGCCAGGACGGGCGGCATCCGGGAGTCCCGTGCCGACGGCGACGCGATGTGGAAGTCCGCGACGATCGGCGCGAGGGTCGTCGTGGTCCGCTAGAGCCGGACGGGTCCTAGGCCGCTTCCCGATGCTCGGCGGGCTGCTGGACCGTGCCGGGATCGGGCAGCCGCGGGGGCGTGGAGACCGCGTGCGCGGCGGCGCAGGACGCCAGCAGGTCGCGCATGGACACCCCGGCGGCGACCGCGTACGGCCGCGGTTCCGGCTTGTTCTCGATGGCCGACATGGACGCCTCCTGAAGTTCGGGGGCGGGCGTAGTTAGGTAGACCTAACTACGAACTGGATACCATGTGACCACGCACGAGACGTCAAGCGCAACATCTTGCCGACGCCTTGTCGGAACCTTCATCTCCGGCAGCTGCCGTTCACACGAACAGGCGCGTCCGGTTCGCATGAACAGGCGCGTCCGGTTCGCATGAACAGCCGCGTCCGGTTCACGCCGACAGCACGCTCAGGTCCGCCGCCGCCCACCGCTCGCCCAGCCCGGTCAGCGTCACGTGCCGCACCTCGTCCGTGGTGTCCCCGACGGCCCGGTGGATCACGATCTCCAGCCGGTCGTCGGTCAGCTCCTCGACCTTGCCCTCGCCCCACTCCACGACGATCACCGACTCGGGCAGCGAGACGTCGAGGTCGAGGTCCTCCATCTCGTCGAGGCCGCCACCGAGGCGGTACGCGTCGACATGGACGAGCGGCGGCCCGTCCCCGAGGGCCGGG
Source organism: Streptomyces sp. NPDC033131 (assembly GCF_055578365.1). NCBI lineage: Bacteria > Bacillati > Actinomycetota > Actinomycetes > Kitasatosporales > Streptomycetaceae > Streptomyces > Streptomyces sp. NPDC033131. The sequence goes on along the minus strand of NZ_JBVIPA010000001.1, from coordinate 19,433 downwards.
TGCACCCGGGCGATCACGAAGGTCGGGGACGTCACGGCCCCCCGGACGCCGAGGCCCTCGCCGAGCCCGCGGGTCAGCGTCGTCTTGCCCGCGCCCAGCTCACCGGTGAGCATCACGAGGTCGCCGGCGCGCAGCAGCTTGGCCAGGCGGCGGCCCAGCTCGCGCATCTGCTCGGGGGAGGTGACGGTCAGCTCGGTGTCAGCCGGGTCGTGCGGCGCTGCTGGTGCTTCCATAGCCACCCACGGTAGCTCCTGCGGGTACGGCACCCGCCCGGGTGAGCAGGTCGGCGAGCCGGTCGGTGACCACTTCCGGGTGTTCCAGCATCACCAGGTGCCCGGCGTCCGGGACGAGCACCAGCTCGGCGTCCGGCAGCAGGTCGGCGATGGCCTCGCTGTGCTCGCTGGGCGTGACGAGGTCCCCCACTCCGGCCAGCACGAGCACCGGCAGGCCGGCGAAGTGGACGAGGGCCTCGGTCTTGTCGTGGTCGTTGAACGCCGGGTAGTACTCGGCGACCACGTCGATCGGTGTGCCCTCGATCATCCGCTCGGCGAACCGGACGATGGCCGGGTCGACGTCCCGCGACGCGAACGAGTACCGCTTGATGACCCCGGCGAACAGGTCGGCGGTCGCCCGGCGCCCCTTCTCCACCAGGGCGGCCTGCTGCCCCAGCGCCTTCAGCACGCCGGGCAGCACGCGCCGTACGGCGTTCACGCCCGCCACGGGCAGCCCGAAGTTCACCTCGCCGAGCCGCCCCGACGACGTGCCCACCAGCGCCGCCGCCACCACTCGCTCGCGGATCAGCTCGGGGTACTGGTCGGCCAGGGCCATGACGGTCATGCCGCCCATGGAGTGCCCCACCAGCACGAGCGGTCCGTCCGGCACGGCGGCGTCGATGACGGCCTTCAGGTCGCGGCCCAGCTGCTCGATACTGACCGGCACGTCGTTCTGCACCTGGGCCACGCCCCGCGCGGACCGGCCGTGGCTGCGCTGGTCCCAGTGCACGGTCCGTACGACGCCCCGCAGAGCGGCGCGCTGGAAGTGCCAGGAGTCCTGGCTCAGGCAGTAGCCGTGACAGAAGACGACGGTGACGGGTGCGGGTGCCTTGCGGCCGAAGAGCCGCCGGCGCCGGGGGCCGAGGGAGGCGGTGGTGGTGTCCGGGTCGACGTCGTCGACCTCGTAGTACAGCTCGGTGCCGTCGTCGGCGTACGCCTTGCCGGGGGTGCCGCGCAGCGCGCCGTACGGTCCGGTCGAGTCCAGCGCGAGCCGCGCCTTCTGGCGCATGCCGCGGCCGACGGTGAGCCGCTCTATGGCGACTCCGGCCGCCGCGCCCGCGGCGACCACCCCTATCGCGGCACCCGCGATGCCGGTCGCCCGGCGCCAGCCGGCGGCCGCCCCCGTGGCGGAGGCGACGGCCGCGGCAGCGTCCACGACGGCCTCCGCACTGCTCTCGCTCACGTAACCGCTCCTCTTCGCCGGACTGCTGGTTCGCTGGGTCGGGTGACACAGGTGTTGCCGGATGGTGCCGGATGGTGCCGGGTGATGCCGGGCGTGCTGTTCTTCCGTGCCCTTGCGGGTTACCCGACTGGTTCCTCATTCACATAGACGCGGGGAACGCGCGTTCCGATCCGGGTGACGATCTCGTACGCGATGGTCCCCGCGGCCTGTGCCCAGTCCTCGGCGGTGGGCTCACCGCGGTCGCCCGGCCCGAACAGCACGGCGGCCGCACCCGCTTCGGGCTCGTCACCGCCCAGGTCGACGACGAACTGGTCCATGGCGACCCGCCCCGCGACCGTCCGCCACTTGCCGCCGACCAGCACCGGGCCGGTTCCGGAGGCGTGCCGCGGAATGCCGTCCGCGTAGCCGACGGGCACCAGGCCGAGGGTCGTCTCGCCCGGCGTGACGTAGTGATGCCCGTAACTGACGCCGTGCCCGCCCGGCACGTGCTTGACGAGCGCGACGGACGCCGAGAGCGTCATGACCGGACGCAGCCCGAAGTCGGCGGGGCTGCCGACCTCGGGGCTCGGCGAGATCCCGTAGACCGCGATCCCGGTCCGTACGAGGTCGAAGTGGGCCTCGGGAAGGGTGAGCGTGGCCGGCGAGTTGGCGATGTGCCGCACCTCGGGCCGCACGCCCTGGCCCTCCGCGTACGCCACCATCTCCCGGAAAAGGGTGAGCTGGGCGGCGATGGAGGGATGCCCGGGTTCGTCGGCGCAGGCGAAGTGCGACCAGAGGCCGGTGACCCGGACCAGCCCTTCACGCTCGGCCTTCAGCGCCTGTCCGACGAGCTCGGCCCAGTCCTCGCCGGGCTGACAGCCGTTGCGCCCCAGCCCGGTGTCGGCCTTGAGCTGCACGCGCGCGGGAGTACGGGCACCGCGAGCCGCCTCGGTGACCTCACGAAGGGCCCACATCCCGCTCACCGAGATGTCGAGATCGGCGTCGACGGCCGCCCGCCAGGGCCCGCCGGGTGTCCAGAGCCAGCACATGATGCGGCCGTCCAGCCCGGCGGCCCGCAGTGCGAGGGCCTCCTCGGGCGTGGCCGTACCGAGCCAGGTCGCCCCGGCCCGCACCGCCGCGCGAGCACATGGGACCGCCCCGTGGCCGTACGCGTCGGACTTCACCACGGCCATGACGGAAGCCCCCGCGGCACGGGTGCGCAGGCTCCGCACGTTGGCCCGCAGCGCGGCCAGGTCGATCTCGGCGCGGGCCCGCAGCGGTGCGGTCGGGGCAGGTGCTGTCTCAGTCATGGCGCCCCCAGTGTCTCAGAGGGGTCCGACAGGACCGCCGGACGCCTACGTTCCGGACCTTCGCCCCCACACGTACACCCGGTCGCCCTTCTTCAGCACACCCCACAGCGTGCGCGCGTCGCCGAGGCTCAGGTTGACGCAGCCCATCGAGCCGACGGTGGTGAAGATGCTGCCGTAGACGGCGTGGAAGGCCTGCCCGCCGCTGAAGAACTGGGAGTACGGCATGGGCTGGTTGTAGAGCGTCGACACGTGGTTCTTGTGCCGCCAGTAGACGGTGTGCCACCCGGCCCGCGTCCGGTACCCGGCCCGCCCACTGCGCATGGGCACGGGCCCGTACACGACCTTCTCCCCCTTCTGCACCCAGGTCAGCTGTCGGGTGAGATCGACACAGGCGACCCGATAGGCCCTGACAGGGCACTTCCTCGCGGCATTCGGATTCTTCCTCGCGGAGATGAGCTGCATCCGCGCCCAGGTCACCGGCCCGGCGAACCCGATGGCGGGTTTGATCTTCTGCTGCACCTGAAACGCCCGGATCGCCCTGCAGTCCCCCGCGGACTGCTTCCCGTCCACCGTCCGCTTCAGCCAACGCTCCACCTGCCGCTGATACGGCCCGGTCAGCCTGCTGCACGTCACCCCCGCGACAGCATCGGCCAACGGCACGTACTCGACCAGCTCATACGTCCCCTCCACCGCCCCGCGCGGCTCCACCGCGTCCTCCTCGGCAGTGGGCTCGTACACCCTCGGCGGCAACGCCTGATCGGGCGTGTCGAGCTGCCACGGCTGATAAGGCCCCGGCGGAACACCGGGCACCAGCTCGGCCTCGGACCCGGCAGCCGGCGGCGCCGGTTCGGCGGAGGCGGCCCCGACGGGCAGGGCGGTGGCGGCGACAAGGAGTACGGCGATACATCGAGGGGTGAACCTGGGGACAACACGTGTGCTGATCATGCGATCAGAGAATCGCGGGCCCCCGTCACGAGGGCGCTGCCGCGCGGCGGGGTCACCCTTATTGCCGAGCGCTCCCCCTCCAGCCCGTCCGGCCCCCCACAAACGCCGACCAGACCCCCCAGCCCCTCCGGACCCCTACCAACGCCGGCCGCATCTCCAGCCCGTCCGGCGTTTGAGGACGAGGCCGTTCAGGCCGAAGCGGGGGTCTGGGGGCGGCAGCCCCCAGGGACGGGAAGGGAAGGGGCGGCGGGGGCGAAACCCCCGGAGGGCACCCCCCGAGGGCACCTCTCACCCCCAGCCACCCCCGGCCACCCCCGGCCATCCCCGGCCATCCCCGGCCACCGCCGACCGCCGCCGACCGCCGCTTCAGCCCCGCACGACATCCCGCCAGGCCCGAGGCAGGACCGCCGCCACATCATGCGCCCCCACCGGCGCCCCCTCCGCCGCCAGCCTCCCCGCGAGCCCATGCAGATACGCCCCCACACTCCCCGCGTCCAGCGCCGACAACCCCGCCGCCAACAACGACCCGGCCAGCCCCGACAGCACATCCCCACTGCCCGCCGTGGCCAGCCACGACGTCCCCGTGGGGTTCACCCGCACCGCCCCGCCGCCCCCCGCGTCGGCCACCACCGTCGTCGACCCCTTCAGCAGCACGGTCGCCCCGTACCGCCCGGCCAACTCCCGCACGGAGTCCAGCCGAGCCCGCTCGACCTCCTCCCGCGCCACCCCGAGCAGCGCGGCGGCCTCCCCGGCATGAGGGGTCATCAGGGTCGGCGCGCCACGCCCCCGCACCGCGTCCACGTCGGCCAGCCGCAGCCCGTCCGCGTCGATCAGCACCGGCACGTCCGCCGCCAGCACCTCCGCCACCGTCGAGGCGTCATCCCCCGCCCCCGGCCCGACGACCCACGCCTGCACCCGCCCCGCCTTCCGCGGCCCCCGGTCCGACACCAGCGTCTCGGGAAAGCGCGCGATGACGGCGTCCGCCGCGGGCCCGACGTACCGCACGGCCCCGGCCCCGCCCCGCAGCGCCCCCGAGACGGCGAGCACGGCGGCCCCCGGATAGCGCGCGGACCCGGCGGCGATCCCGACGACCCCCCGCCGGTACTTGTCGCTCTCGGCCCCCGGCACCGGCAGCAACCGCGCCACGTCCGCGTGCTGCAAGGCCTCCAGCGCAGGCTCACCGGGCAGCGACAGCCCGATGTCGACGAGCCGTACCGAACCGGCGTACTCCCGCCCCGGATCGACCAGCAGCCCCGGCTTGTGCGTCCCGAACGTGACGGTCAGGTCGGCCCGGATCGCGGTGCCGTCGACCTCGCCGCTGTCGGGATCGACGCCGCTCGGCAGGTCGACGGCGACAACGGCGGCCCGTGACCGCGAAGCCAGCGCGGCGAGTGGCGCCGCGTCCGGCCGCAACGGCCCCTTGGCGCCGATGCCGACGATCCCGTCGACCACGAGGTCGGCCCGTTCGATCAGGTCGGCGGCGGCGCGCGGGAAGTCGTGGCTGCCGTCCGCCTGCCCGCTCGGCACCACCCCGCCACCGGCCGCCTGCCCGCTCGGCACCACCCCGCCACCGGCCCGCCGCAGCGCGGCGAGCCCACCGGCGTGGGTGCGTTCGGGCGCCAGGAGCACCGCCGTGACCCCGGCTCCTCGCCGCGCCAGCCGGGCCCCGGCGTACAGGGCGTCGCCGCCGTTGTCGCCGCTGCCGACCAGCAGGACGATCCGGCGGCCGTACACCCGCCCCAGCAAGTCCGCGCAGGCGGCGGCGAGTCCGGCTGCCGCCCGCTGCATCAACGCCCCGTCGGGGAGCCGTGCCATCAGCTCCCGTTCGGCGGTCCTGACCGTCTCCACGCTGTACGCAGTACGCATGCGTTCGAGTCTCCCCCGTACGGCACGAACCTCGTCACAGCCATTGACCCTTTGCCACCCCTTTGCCAAACTCACCGGCCCCCACCGGATGAATCGATTCAGTCGAATCGATTCGACGAAGTTCCTCGAGAGGACGCCTCCCCATGGGACGCAGAGCCGCACTCATCGCCGCCGTCGGTACAGCCGCCCTCCTGACCGCCGTCGGCACCCTCACCGCTCCGGCCACCGCCGCCCCCACCACCCCCGCACCGGCCGCGGCGGCCGCAGCTGCCGCCTGCGGCGAGGGCTCCTACCAGGCCGAGGCCGTACTCAACGGCAGCACCTGGACCGCCCGGCGCGGCAGTTCGACCGTCTACACCGGCACCGACCTGCGCGCGGCGGTCCAGGCGGCGGTCAACAGCCTCACCGCCGGCCGCACCGCCAAGGAACGGGTCGTGGTCCGCGGCTCGGGCTCGATGTCCGCCGGCTCGCGCATCTCGCTCCCCAGCTACACCGCCCTGGACGTCTGCGGCACGATCAACGTCACCGGCACCGGCTCCGGCGACCAGGCCCCGGTCTACTCCCGCGGCACCCGCGACATCGAGGTGCAGCACCTCAACCTCACCGGCAGCCCGCTCTACGGCGTCTTCCTGCGCAACGTCCAGAACGTGGTCCTCGGGCAGCTCGACATGCGCCTGTCCGCGGGCCTCGGCGTGCGCATCGACAACCGCGGCGACACCAGCCAGTGGACGCGCAACGTCCGCATCGACAACGCGTACGTCTCCGGCGCCTCCAGCCACGCGGTCGAGACGTACGGCGTCGACGGCCTCACCGTCGGCACGGTGACGGCGCGCAACGTGGGCGAGTCGGGCCTCCTGCTCAACCAGACCATCAACGCCACCGTCACCAAGGTGGACGCGGAGAACGCCGGCACCGGCACCGGGTACGCGGCCTTCCGCATGGCCAACCGCAACGGCCGCGTCGGCAGCGGCTACCCCACCAACATCCGCGTCGGCGAGGTGATCGCCCGCGGCGGCGGACGCGGCGTCTTCTGCGTGTCGGAGAGCGGCGGCGCGGTCATCGACAGGGTGACGCTCTCCAACACCGGCAACAACGCGGTCCTGATCGAGAACTGCTACAACGTGAACCTCGCCGCGCAGAGCGGCACGGTCACGGGTGGCGGCGAGATACGCCTCGCGGCCCGCTCGGAGTTCCCCAACAACTCGGACATCATCGTCCAGAACCTGAGGGTGACCAACTCCTCGATCCGCGAGAACCCCTGCGGCACGAACACCACGTTCCGCAACAACACCCTGGTCAACAGCAGCCAGTCGATCTGCTGACGGCCCGTACGAAAGGTGGCCCCGGCGGGCTGAGGGCCTGTCACCCCTCCGCGACGACGACCGCCGAGGCCACCCCCGCGTCATGGCTCAGCGACACGTGCCACGACCGCACGCCCAGCTCCGCCGCCCGCGCCGCCACGGTCCCCGTCACCCGCAGCCGGGGCTGCCCGCTGTCCTCGACGTAGACCTCGGCATCCGTCCAGTGCAGCCCGGCCGGGGCGCCCAGCGCCTTGGCGAGCGCCTCCTTGGCCGCGAACCGCGCCGCGAGCGAGGCGACACCCCGGCGCTCCCCGCTCGGCAGCAGCAACTCGCTGTCCAGGAACAGACGCCGTGCCATCTGGGGCGTACGCTCCAGCGACGCCGCGAACCGGTCGATCTCCGCCACGTCGATCCCGACACCGATGATGCTCATGCCGAGCACCCTACGACCGGCGCCTCCGCCGACGCGTGTGTCACAGCCGACTGTTAGCCTGCGGCGACTTCAACAGATCGACATCACATACGTCATCGCACCGTGGGGGGCTCTGGGGGCCGGTCGGCGCGTCGGCGTCCGGGGACCACCAGGGGGCGGAACAGGCATGAGCACTACCGGCAGCGGCAGCGGCAGCGGCAGCGGCAGCGGCAGCGGCGGGAAACGGTCCGCCGGCACATCGGGGCCGTCCTTCGATCCGTACGAGACACTTCCCGAGCTCGTCCCCCTGCGCAGCGCCGCCGAGCAGGGCCACTGGCCCGCGGTCCAGGCGTACTTCACGTCGCTCGGTTCGGCCGAGAAGGTCTCCTTCGCCATGGGGCTCCTCGCGGAGACGGACGGCGTCGAGGGCATGCTGGAGAAGGCCGTGGCGGACCGCCCGGCGGACCCGCTGCCCCGCACCCTGCTCGCCGACCGGTACGTCCGCGTCGGCTGGGGCATCCGCAGCGACCTCCGCGCCAAGCACGTCTCGAGGGAACAGTTCGACCAGTTCCACGACTGGCTGCGGCGGGCCGAGCAGATCCTGATCGACGTCTGCGCGGAGCAGCCGGGATACGCCCCGGCCTGGACCGTCCGTCTGATCACCGCCCGGGGCCTGTCCCTCGGGCAGTCCGAGGCCCGGCGCCGCTACGACCGCCTGTCCGCCCACCACCCGCACCACCACCCGGCGCAGATGCAGCTGCTCCAGCAGCTGTGCCCGAAGTGGGGCGGTTCCTGGGACGCCGCGCACGGTTTCGCCCGGGAGGCCGCGGCCGCCGCCCCCGACGGCTCGCACGCCGGCGCCCTGGTCGCGCTCGCGCACCTGGAGCACTGGCTGGACCTCGAAGGCACGGAGGCCGGCGCGTACATGCGCGGCCTCCCGGTCCGCGACGACCTGCGCTTCGCCGCCCAGGTGTCCGTGCTGCACCCCGCCTACCGGCCCGGCTGGTACGGGCTCGGCGCGCACAGCGCGTTCGCGATGGCGTTCTCGCTCGGCGGTCACTTCGAGGACGCGCTGCCGCACTTCACCGCGCTCGGCGACCGGGCCTCGGACTTCCCGTGGTCGTACCTGCCCGATCCGAGGGGCGCGTTCGTGAAGTACCGCAAGTCGGCGCTGGCGACGCTCTGAAGGGGGACCGACAGATGACGACAGAGCCCCAGGCAGAGCCACAGACACCGCCTCGGACAGCGCCACAGTCAGAACGACCGACGGAACGACCGACGGCACGACAGACGGAACGACACGGGACCACGGGGCTGCACATGACGGCGGAACTGCACGACACGGACGGCCTCGACGCGCTCAAGGACCTGCTGTCCCACACCACCACCCACGGCATCCCCACCCTCTACGCCCCCTCCCGGCAGGGCGAGATCACCGCGGGCCTCTTCTTCCGTGTGGGCCGCGCCGACGAGACCCTGGCCACCTCCGGGATCACCCACCTCGTCGAACACCTCGCCCTGCACCGCCTGGGCCTGACCGACCTGCACTACAACGGCGCCACGGCGAACGCGTACACGCTCTTCCACGTCACCGGCAGCGAGGAGGAGGTGGTCGCCCATCTGAACGGCGTCTGCGCCGCCCTGCGCGACCTGCCGCTGGACCGCCTGGAGACCGAGAAGGAGATCCTCCGCACGGAGGCCGCGAGCCGCGGTGGCGGCGCCGACTCCCAGCTCCCGCTGTGGCGTTACGGCGCCCAGGGCTACGGCCTGTCCAGCTACAACGAACTCGGCACCTGGGACCTGACGCCCGAACAGGTCCGGCACTGGGCCGAGACCCGCTTCACCCGGGACAACGCGGTGCTGTGGATCACGAGCGACGCGGTGCCGGAGGGACTGGACCTCACCCTCCCCGCGGGCACCCGCTTCCCGGCGCCGGCGGCCTCCACCGCGCTGCCGACCACCCCGGCGTACATCCACGGCGACGACGGCCACGTCGTCTTCAACGCCGTCGTACGCCGCTCCACCGCCGCCTCCGTCTTCGCCGACATCCTCGGCCGTGCCCTCTTCCAGGACCTGCGCCAGGAGGGCGGCTACTCGTACACGGCGGAGGCCGACTACACGCCGCGCGACGCCGGGTTCGCGACGCTCACGGCGTACGCCGACGCCCTGCCGAAGAAGCAGGACGCGGTGGTCGGAGGGTTCGTCGACACCCTCGCCCGGCTGCGGGCGGGCCGCATCGAACAGTCCGAACTCGACTCGGTACGCGGCAAGATCATGAAGACGTACGACGGTCCCGACCTCGGCGCCGCCGCCCTCCCCTCCTATGCCCTCAACCTCCTCCTCGGCCACCGTCTCCTCTCCCCCGACGAGCACAAGGCCGAACTGGACGCCGTGACGGTCGCCGACCTGCGCGAGGTGGCCCGGGAGGCGTGGGCGTCGGGCCTGCTCCAGGTCCCGGGCCGCGGGGGCGCCGACTGGGCGGGCTGCACACTCGCCCCGCAGTTCTCGCGGGACGCGGTCACCGGCACCCGGCACCAGTCCCTGGAGGGCGACCAGGTCACCCTGGTCATAGGCGCGGAGGGCGTCACCCTGACGACTCCCGGCGGCCCGGTGACCGTGCGCTACGACGCCTGCGCGGCGATGACCGCCCGCCCGGACGGGGCCCGTGCCCTGACCGGCCTCGACGGCTTCGCGGTGACCGTCGAGCCGACCCTGTACCGGGGTGTGACGCCGGAGCGAATAGCGGCGATCGACGCGGCGGTGCCGGAGGCGGCGGTGGTACGGATGCCCGCGAGGGCCCCGGAGCAGATCCCGCGGCCGAGAGAGCGGAAAGCGGCCTCTTCCGGGAGCGGCGGGGGCCGGTCGACGTGGGGCTGGACGCTCGGGCTGTGGCTCGTGGGCGCGGTGGCGGTTGTCTGGGGCCTGCTCTGCGCGCTGGTCACCGCGGACGAGGCCGGGGCCGTGAACCCGGAGTGGGACGCGGTGGCCGGCATCTGGGTACTGGAACTGCCGCTGCTGTTCGTGACGTGGCAGGTGTACCGGGCGCGGCGGCGGAGGCGGGGCTGAGGGCTGGCGGGGTTGAGGGATGGCGGGGCCGAGGGGTGAGGTGCTGGGGCGTGTGTGCTCACAACTCCCCCTCCCGAAACAGCCGTTCCGCTCTTAGGCTGGAACCGGCCGACGGACGCAACGCGTCAATTGATTCAGATGCTCGAGTCGGGGACGTCTGGGAGTAACGGGGGGCGAGGGGCAGCGTGCTCAAGCCGGGGGAGATACCGCAGTTCACAGGTGATCTGCCGAAGTTGGAGACCGACTACGCGGATCTGAAGAAGGACGCGGGCAACGTCCGCAAGACAGGCGAGGACGTCCACTCCCAATTTCAGGGGCTGTCGGCGTACTACACCGCTCCCGACGCGGAGCAGTTGTTCGCGACGACGAAGCCGGTCAAGGACCGCGCGGACGCCTTCGCCGACGACCTCGAAAGCGTGTCGGGCGCCCTGTCGTCGTACGCCACGGAGATCCGGCCGCTCGTCGACAAGCTGAAGCAGCTGAAGGCGGACGCGACGGCGTTCGTCGGGTCCGTCAAGGACGACGACGAGTGGGAGTACGACGAGGACAAGGTCGACGAGCACAACCAGATCCGGGACGACATCACCGCGACGGTGGCGGCGTTCTGGGCGGCGGAACGCACCGCCCACAACAAGATCACCGCGCTGTGGGGCGGCACCCAGATGGTCGCCGGGGACGGCTCCGAGCGCACGGACCAGTACGGGTTCAACGCCGAGGACATGAAGAACGCCCAGGTGCCGTGGGGCGATCCGGTGGAGGAGAAGCACCACTGGTACGAGGTCGGCCACTGGGTGAAGTCGTTCGTGTGGGACGGCCTGATCGTCGACGGCGTCTGGGGCACCATCAAGGGCCTCGGCACCCTCGTCGGCTTCGGTGGCTGGGACGCCATGGGCCAGGCCTGGAAGGGCCTCGCGCAGCTGGCGACCGGTCTGGCGATCTCCTCCATCCCCGGTGTCGGCGCGATGTTCTGGACGCTGCCGGACGACAAACTGCCGTCCTGGATCCGTGATTCGCGCACCGCGATGAAGGAGACCGGCAAGGCGCTGGTGGCGTGGGACGAGTGGGGGAAGAACCCCGGCCGTGCGGCCGGTGCGGTCACCTTCAACGTCCTGACGACCGTGTTCACGGGCGGCGCCGGTGCCGGCGTGGCGGGTGCCGGCAAGGCGGGCGCGGTCGCCAAGGTGCTCTCCGCGGCCGGCAAGGCGGGCAAGGTCATCGACCCGATGACCTACATCGCCAAGGGCGCGGGCGCGGGGCTGTCGAAGATCGGCGACATCAGCGCGGCGCTGAAGGGTGTCGGCAACATCGACATCCCCACCCTGCCCGAGAACGCGTTCACTCTCCCCGAGGGTGCGGTCAAGCTCCCCGACGGCACGGTGAACCTGCCCGAGGGCGCCACGATCCCGGACGGCGCGACCCGGCTCCCCGACGGCAACATCAAACTCCCGGACGACACCCCGGTCCTTCCCGCGGGCACGACGAAACTGCCGAGCGTGGACGGCTCCCCGGCCCAGTACATGGACCGGAACGGCAACCTCCTCGACAACCAGGGCAACGTGGTCGACAACGTCGGCAACGCACCCAAGGACGTGGTGGACGGGCCGGCTTCGGGCAACCCGGCGTCGGGCGCGGACACCCCCCGCGTCGACTCGCCGGTCAGGGAGCCCGCGCTGGTGGGCGCGGGCGCCAACGCCGCCGAGCAGGCGGGTCAGCACGTCCGCCTGGGCGACAGCCTCGACACCAACCTGGGTGACATCGGCCGCGTCGGTGACGACCTGCCCACGGGCCGCCCGGACACCACCCCGGGCGGCACGGCAGGCCCCACGCCCGGCGGCCAGGTGGGCGACCACATGCCCAGGAACGACCTGAACAACCCGCTCGGCCAGGGCAACGGTGACACCCCCTCAACGAGCGGCGCTCGCAACGACGGCCCGGGCACAGGCGGCACCCACAACGACGGCCCGGGCACAGGCGGTGGCGCCCACAACGACGGCCCGGGCACAGGCGGCACCCACAACGACGGCCCGGGCACAGGCGGCACCCACAACGACGGCCCGGGCACAGGTGGTGGCACGAACGAGCCCCCGTCGACGGGCGGCGTCCACCCCGCCGGCCTCGACGACGTGGCCCGCGGTGCGGACGACGCGGCCGGGGGCGCGGATGACACGGCCCGTGGCACGGACGACACGGGGGCCGGCCCGGACCGTGACGGCACCGGTCAGGACCGTCCGCTCACCCCCGACGAGCGGCAGGAGATCAGCCGGCAGCAAGTGGAAAAGGCCAACGCCGATCCGGACTGGCGGCAGAAGCACTATGACTCTGACGGTACGCGTAAGAGCATTTACGGAAAGGACGAGAACGGTCACCCGCTGACCCGGCTGAAGCAGAATGACGCGGGGGAATGGTACAACCCGGAGGGCCGCCCCCCTGCGGCGCCCGAGAAGTACCAGCCGATCAAACCTGTTGAAGGTACGCGAGACACCGTTTCCCCCGACCACATCGACCATCTCGATGATTCGGCGGCCCACAGGCGGGCTTCCATGGAGCTGAACACCGCCGAACGCGCCTTCAAGGATGATCCGTCGCCCGAGAATGCCACCGCCCTGAAAGAGGCACAGGAGGCATTCGGTTCCGACAAGTACAACACTCGCGCCAGCGAGGCCTATGGCGAGGACGTGGTCAAATACCACGCGATACCTGACAATTTCCCAGATGCTCGCGATGTCACGCCACCGGGTACCGGAAATCGAAGGTTCGACCACATATACGAGAACGGCGACCGGCATATGCTGGTCGAGTCCAAGGCGCCCAACGGTGAACTCAAGGACCGTGAAGGCGTGGGGAAAGTGCAGGGAGTGGATGGCGGTGGGAGCGGCGTACGCGTCAAGCAAGGGACGCGTGAATACGTCGTGGCAACCCTCAGCGATATGTTGAAGCGCCCCAACGAGGCCGCGCTGGCGAAGACGCTTCTGAAGCAGCTGGCGGCTGGTAAGCTGGATTACATCTATGTCAAGGCGACTGAGAATCCAGGTCACCATATCGGCTACACCATGAAACACTTCGACATAAGCTAAAGGGAGCTGCACGGTGACCGTCATCGTAACTCGTCACGACTTTCCTGCCGATGACGCCGAAGGATGGTGCGAACTTCTTCACGAGGGAGCCGTTGAGGCCATCGATGAACTCGAGTCGGATTCGAGGAATTTCGATCAGGCTTTCCTCATGACACTCACCGAAGCAGAAGCGCGGTGCCTCCGTGACCCGTTGGCCGAGTACTCTCCGACTTGGCGAGCGTGGGTGGCGGCGATGCAGGTCGGTTCCGCACTGTTCGCCTCAGCCACCGCGTCCGACGGCCGCGTCGAAGCGCGCATTGCCGGGAAATTGAGGTCCATCCCCGCCTCAGGTCCGCAGTACAGCGCGAATGCCGGTAACTGGCTCAAGGCTTTCTGGCTCGCCGTCATCTGCCGAGAGCAGGATCGGATGACGCAACTGTGCACTGTTCCGATCTCCCTCCTCAGGGAGTCGGGGGCGGAGTACGACGAGTACATCTACGACTGGATCGACGCCCTGCAGAGCTACTGGCTCAACCGCGGCAATGTGAGTGAAAAGCTGGTTGCCGCGGTCGACGGGACCAAGCCGGAGACGGCTGTGATCGCCAGTCCCGAGCTCATGCTGAAGATCCTTTATCCCCCGCTCGAACTCTTCTACCGCTACCTGCGCCAGGACAGCGAGCAGTTCAACTCGACACTCGCCGATGCCGTGCGCTGGCACAAGGAGTACTGGACCGCGGACGAGGACCGCGCTTCCAGCAGCGAGGGACTCGTGGCCCTCGCCCCGCTGGCCATGGCGTGCCTGGGGCACGACGCCGACTTCCCGGACGAGGTTCGGTCGGACTACCTCCCCCAAGCACTGGTCGAAGGAGCCTGGATCGGCGAGCTCGACACCTGAGCCGTTCGTAACCGGAGGAAGGCGTCCGTGGCCACGACCGTTCCCCGCCACGAGTACCCCGCGGGCGACGTGCCGGAGACTCTCGACGCCCTCGGCGAGACGGCGAACTGGATCCTCGACAAGTTCGCCGACTCGCCGGTCCTGCGGCCCCAGGCGCTGAGCACGGCGCTCAGCCTGGCGCAGCGGCACTGTGCGGTCGACGCGCAGGCGGTGAAGTTCGAGACCTGGGAGGCCTGGGTCACCGCCATGCAGACCGGGTCCGCGCTGTTCGCCGCGGCGACCGCGCCCGAGGGCACCACCGTCACCTGCCGGATCAGGGAACGGGAGCGCACGCTGCCCGCCACCGGTCCCGAGTCGCATCTGAACGCGGGCACCTGGGTCACCGCCTTCTACCTGGCGATGGTCTGCCGCGACAACGACCGCCTGCGGGCCCTGGCCGCGGTGCCCGTCCCGTTGCTGCGTGACTCCGGCGCCGTCTTCGACGAGTACGTCTACTCCTGGGTGGAGACGCTGCAGAGCTTCTGGCTCGGCCGCCAGGACGTGGGCGACAAGCTGGTCGCGGCGGTCGACGGCACCGCCCCGGCGGCGCTTCAGTACGCGGACGCGGACCTGATGGCGAAGGTCCTGTACCCGCCGCTCATCCTCCTGTACCGCGTCATCCGCCGGGACGCCGCGGAGTTCGACAAGGCACTGGGTGACGCGCTGCGCCGGCACAAGGAGTACTGGACCGCCGACGAGGACCGGGCGACCAGCGCCGACAGCCTGGTCGCCCTCGGCCCGCTGGCCATGGCCTGTCTGGCCCGGGACCAGGGCCTGTCCGTGGAGGTCGAGTCCGACTACCTGCCGAAGGCGCTCCTGGACTACGCCTGGCGCGGCGAGATCGAGTACTGAGCGGACGGGCAGGCGCTCACGCCGAGGCAAGCTCACACCACACGAACTTGCCTCGGTTGCCGTGTCTGGCCAGCGGATGCCAGCCCCAGAGGTCGGCACACGCCCGCACCAACGCCAGCCCCCGCCCTTCCTCCAGCTCGGTGTTCTGGTCCAGTGACGTGGGCGGTTCGGGCGGCTCCGGGTCGGCATCCCATGCCCCGATCCGCAGGACGCCCGCCGACCAGCACACCCTGAGGGCGGCGGGCCCCTTCGTATGCCGTACGGCATTGGAGACCAACTCCGCGGCGAGGAGCTCGGCGACATCGACGAGGCCGATGAGTCCGTGCATGGTGAGGATCAGGCGGAGGGTGCGGCGACTGACGGTGACCGCGCGTAGGTCGTTGGGGATGTAGAGGCAGTACTCCCATGGCTGGGCGTCGGTTTCGGGCATGGGTGAACTCCGTTCGAGTGGTGGGGGGGTTGAGGTCGCCGAGCGGTGGCAGTGCCGCAGCCGTCATGGCAGGACGGGGCGGTGCGCTTCCGGTATCCCGGGGGTTCCGCAGCGTGTGCGTCGCGTCACCGACGGTAGGCCATAAATTTCAGTCCATGCAAGCGGATCGCGTAGCCTGGCCCCCGAACGAGTCGCCCCATCAAGGCCGTTGAAGGAAGAAGGACGCCGTGCCAGCACGACGGCACCCCACGGCACGCCAGGTACGCCTGGGCGCCGAGCTGCGCAAACTCCGGGAAGCAGCGGGACTCAAGGCAACCGAGGCAGCGAGCCTCCTAGGCGTGAGTTCCGTCCAGATGAGCCAGATCGAGTCCGCGATCTCAGGTGTCAGCGAGCAGCGACTCCGTCGGCTCGCCGCCAACTACGCCTGCTCGGACACCGAGTTGATCGATGCCCTGGTGGCCATGGCGACCGACCGGACTCGCGGCTGGTGGGAGCAGTACCGGGGATACCTGCCCACACCCTTCCTGGATTTGTCCGAGCTGGAGCACCACGCCAGCTACCGGTGGGACGTGGACTTCCTGCACATCCCGGGCCTGTTGCAGACCGAGGACTACTCCCGCGCGCTCTTCTCCTACGTGAACCCGGAGTTCCCGGGGGAAGAGGTGGAGCGTTGGGTCCAGCACCGGATGACGCGAAGGGTCATCATCGAGCGCCCGGACCCGATCCCATACGAGGCAGTGATCCACGAAGCGGCGCTGCGCATCAGGGTCGGCGATCGGGCCGCCGTACGGGCCCAACTCGCCCGAGTACTGCACCTTTCCGAGGCGGCCCACATCACCGTGCGCGTCATCCCCCTCGACCTGGACGACTTCCCCGGAGCCGGCAGCGCCATGGTGTACGCGGGCGGCCCGGTCCCCCACTTGGACACCGTGGTACGCGACGGCCCGCACGGCACGGCATTCATCGACGCCCAAGCCCAACTCAACCGCTTTCGAACGCTCTTCCGTAGGCTAGAAGCGGTGTCACTCGAACCCGATCGTTCGCGTGACTTCATCCACAAGCTGGCGAAGGAGCTGTGAGCGCATGATCACCTACACCTGGCGGAAGTCGTCCTACTCCGGCGGCGGCGAGGGCAACGCCTGCGTAGAGATCGCCGCCCGCCCCGCCCACATAGCCGTCCGCGACTCCAAGGCCCCGGCCCGCGCAATCCTCACCTTCCCGGCCGGAGCCTTCACCCCCTTCCTCGACGCGCTGAAGACCAGTCACTCCACCGTCACGGACTTCGCCAGGTTCCGAGGCTGATCCACGTCGTTGCCCCGGGACGTGGCCAGCTCGCAGGCGAACACCTGCAAGGGCACGGTCGCCACCAACGGCTGAAGCAGCGTCGGCGTGGCCGGAATCCGGATCAGGTGGTCGGCGTACGGCACGACCGCCTCGTCCCCCTCCTCCGCGATGACGATCGTCCGCGCACCCCGCGCCCGGATCTCCTGCATGTTGGACACGATCTTGTCGTGCAGCACGGACCGCCCCCGAGGCGAGGGCACGACGACGACCACCGGCATGTCGTCCTCGATCAGGGCGATGGGCCCGTGCTTCAGCTCGCCCGCGGCGAAGCCCTCGGCGTGCATGTAGGCAAGTTCCTTGAGCTTCAGGGCACCTTCCAGCGCGACGGGATAGCCCACGTGCCGCCCGAGGAACAGCACGGTGTTCTTGTCGGCCAAGGACCGCGCCAGCGCCCGCACCGGCTCCATGGTCTCCAGCACCCGCTCGACCTGGCCGGAGAGCAGCGACAGGTCGCGCACCACGGCGCTGATCTCGTCGCCCCACTTGGTGCCGCGCACCTGCCCCAGGTACAGGGCGACCAGGTAGCAGGCGACGAGCTGCGTCAGGAAGGCCTTGGTCGAGGCGACGGCGACCTCCGGCCCCGCGTGCGTGTACAGCACGGCGTCGGACTCGCGCGGAATGGTGGACCCGTTGGTGTTGCAGATGGCCAGCACCTTGGAGCCCTGTTCGCGCGCGTGCCGCAGGGCCATCAGCGTGTCCATGGTCTCGCCGGACTGGGAGATGGCGATGACCAGGGACTGCGCGTCCAGGATCGGATCCCGGTACCGGAACTCGCTCGCCAGCTCCACCTCGCACGGAATCCGGGTCCAGTGCTCGATGGCGTACTTGGCGATCATCCCGGCGTGGAAGGCCGTACCGCACGCGATGATGACGACCTTGTCCACCTCGCGCAGCTCGGAGGCGCTGATCCGGACCTCGTCCAGCCGCAGTGAACCGGCCCTGTCGATGCGCCCCAGCAGCGTGTCCGCGACGGCCTTGGGCTGCTCGGCGATCTCCTTGAGCATGAAGTAGTCGTAGCCGCCCTTCTCGGCGGCGGAGGCGTCCCAGTCGACGTGGAACGGCTTGGCTTCCGCGGGCCGACCGTCGAAGCCGGTGACCGTCACCCCGTCCCGGCGCAGCTCCACCACCTGGTCCTGGCCCAGCTCGATCGCGGAGCGCGTGTGGGCGATGAACGCGGCGACGTCCGAGGCGAGGAAGGCCTCGCCGTCTCCGACGCCCACCACGAGCGGCGAGTTCCGCCGCGCCCCCACCACCACGTCAGGCTGGTCCGCGTGCACTGCGACCAGGGTGAACGCGCCGTCCAGCCGCCGGCACACCAGCCGCATCGACTCCGCCAGGTCGGCGCAGGAGGAGAACTCCTCGGCGAGCAGATGAGCGACCACTTCGGTGTCGGTCTCGGAGGCCAGAGTGTGCCCCCGCTCCTCCAGTTCGGCCCGCAGCGCGGCGAAGTTCTCGATGATCCCGTTGTGCACGACGGCGACCCGCCCCGCGTTGTCGAGGTGCGGATGGGCGTTCGCGTCCGTCGGCCCGCCGTGGGTGGCCCACCGGGTGTGCCCGATGCCCGTCGTACCGGTCGGCAGCGGCTGGTCGACCAGTTCCTTCTCCAGGTTGAGCAGCTTCCCGGCCTTCTTCGCCGCGGCCGGCCCGCCGTCCGCGAGCACGGCGACGCCTGCCGAGTCGTATCCCCGGTACTCCAGTCGCTTCAGTCCGGCCATCACGACATCGAGCGCCGACTGCGATCCCACATATCCCACGATTCCGCACATGGCCGCAGCCTAAGGGCCTACAGTCGCCGGAACTCGGCACCTCCTGCCCGAAATCGGAAATTCCCAGCGGCTTACGGACCCTCCGAGGCCCTCCGAGGCCCCCGAGAGCTCGCTCACACCTTCGCCCGATAGGCCCTCATCGCCAACGGCCCGCCGAGCAGCAGCCCGCGGAAGGCGTCGGACAGATGGGTGACCGGGTTGACGTCGCTCCACGCCTGAAGCCAGCCGGGCATGGTGTCCACGACGACGAACGCGCTGCTGGTGAACGTGATCGGGAAGATGAGCGTGAACGCGAACGCCTGCACCTTCTCCGCGTCGCCGGCGAGCATCCCGATCAGCACCGCGCCCCACGACACGGCCGCGGCGAACACCACCACGAGCAGCGTGCCGAGCAGGAAGCCGTCGAACCCGCCCGTGATCCGGAAGCCGAGCAGCAGACCGAGCCCGATCATCAGCAGCAGCGCCCACACATGCTTGGCCAGGTCCGCGGTGATCCGCCCGATCAGCGGCGCGGACCGCGCTATCGGGAGGCTGCGCAGCCGGTCGAACACGCCCTTGGTGAGGTCCGTGTTGAGCGCCACGCCATCGCCGTGTACATGGTCTTGACTTCTCCCCCGCCTAAAGGCGGGGGATTCCAGCGGTCGCCCGCCGGGTTTCCTGCTTCACGGACGACTGCCCCGTCCGGGAAGACTCCCGTTGAGGTCTTACACCGTCTCCACA